>NZ_CP108429.1:0-39724 GCF_035982555.1 Amycolatopsis sp. NBC_01286 | reverse complement strand
CAACGCCCGCGCTCCGCGCGGCGTCCGGTGGTCTAGTCCACCGGAAACCGTTGCTACGCAACGGAATCCGGTTCATCACATCGCCCACTTTAGACAGTCCACAAAAGACAGACAATAAAAATCCTTGCTACGCAAGGGATTTCTATTCGTCCAAAAAGGAACCCTTGCTACGCAAGGCTTTTCTCCCGCGCTCCGCGCGGTGATACCCAACAGGCATCAGGCGCTACGCGCCCCCTCCGAACGCGCTACGCGCTCCCGAAGTCCCGAAGTACGCACCTCCCGGGTTCCGAACACCCGAGGTACCGAGTTCGCTGTTTACGCACGTCAAAGCAGGTAGAACCCCTCCCCAGAACCCCACCTGAACCCGCCCCGGCTCCGCCGGTGCTACCACCACTCCCCCGGGTGCCGGCGCACCCAGCAGCCACCTCAGGGCGCCTCCGGCGCCGTCCCACCGCGGCCGCTCCCCCCACCCCGCCGAAGGCGCGCCGACACCCCGGCTCCGCCGGAGAACCGGGGCTCCGCCCAGCACGCAGGAACCACCCCCGCCCGCTCACCTGGCACTTGTCACGTCCCTCGCCAGCCGAAGCCCCCGGGCGCCGGCACCACCCTCGCGGCTCCGCCACCCCCCGAACACACCCACCCTGACCAGCACACCGTCACGTCCCCCCACCACACGACACCCGACACCGCCGACGTCGCCCACCCCGGGCCGGCGCCGCGGCTCCGCCAGCGCCCCCGGGGGCCGGCACCGCCGAACGTCACGTCCCCCGCGCCGCCACCCAGCACCCCGGGTCGACGTCGACCACACCCACGGCTCCGCCGAGCTGCGCCACGCGGCTCCGCCGCCGGCAGCACCCGCTCCGTCACGTCCCCCCACCCGAGCCACACACCGCGGCTCCGCCGCACGACGTCGACCAGGCCCTCACCGAGCAACCCGCCCTGCGGCCCAGCAGCAGCAGCGCCGCCGCAGCAGCCCGCCAAGCACGACACCGAGCTGGGCACCGCAACATCACCTCCCCTGCAGCCCCCGACGTGCCGCCCGCATCCCGCAGCGCGACGCACACCGCCGAGCAGCCACCCGCGACGCGCGGCGCCACCACCAAGGCCCCGCCCGACGACCACCAGTGACGTGACAAACCCCAGCTCACACACCTACGCACCGCCAGAACGTCCCGAAACGTCCCGAAACGTCCCACAACGTCCACAGGACGTCCGAGACGACCCGGGCACACCCGCCCGCCGACAGTGCGCCCCCCAGTGCGCCCCCCACCCCACCGACGCAACAGCCCCGTCCGCACGACACCGAGCTGGGCACCTCGGGTCGACGCCGAGGCCTCGCCCACCGACCACAGGGACGTGACAAACCCCAGCCCACACACCCAGAACCTCCACAGGACGTCCGAAACGTCCTCAGGACGTTCCCGAACGTCCCGCCCACCGGCAATACGGATCGACGCACCGCCCACCAGCCAACCGTCACGTCCCCCCACAGCAGACCGTCGGGGCCCGGGCCCGGGGCCGGCGACCGCGGGCGGCGGCACCCGCCCACCAGCGACGTCCGGCGCCCACCAGCGCCCGAGACAGCCAGAAAGCGCCGGCTCCGCCGCGCTGCCCGCCGCCGTCACGTCCCCGGACTCGGGGGCTTCGTCGCCGTGACCCACCCGGCACCGCGGCTCCGCCGCCAGCAGCCGGCACCTCACGACGTCGACCAAGGCCCGCCGAGCTGCAGCCCGCAGCGCGCTCCCGGCTCCGTCGGCACCACCGCCAAGTCGGTGCCGACGTCGTCCTGGACACCCAGCCGCAGCAAAACCGCAGGTCGCGTGCTAGCACGCGACCTGCGGTTTAGATCCTTCTCAGTGTCAGTCGGGGTGCGGTCCGACTGACACGATGCTGATCTGGTCCGCTTCGGGGCCGTAGACCCACCAGATCCGCCACGCACCAGGCGTGTTGTTCTCGACGTAGGACTGGTAGAGCGTCTTCCCGTTCGGCCCGGGGATCGACTCCATCGGATGCGTCCGGAGCCCGGGATACGACGGCCCTTGCTGTTCCATGAAGGCCAGAGCCTTCTTGACCTTCCTCAGCTTGCGCGCGTGCTGCGCTTTGGCTCGCAGATCTTCGAGAACGGCCTTAGTTTCATCGCTGTAGAGCAGGCGGAAAGGTGGTGCGCTCACTCGTTGTCGTCGTCCTCGGTCAGATCAACGTCGCTGGTCACCCAGTCCAAGGCCTCAACCTTGCCCTCAGCGACGTCAGCGAGGCCGCGGAAGAGGCTCGCGCGAAGCTGGTCGTTCTCCCACACCAGCAGCTCGCGGCGGGGGATGGAGGCCAGCGGCGTGAGCAGGATGGCGCCGTCGCTGTTCTTGGACACGGCGTAGCGGTCGTCCGAGTGCGCGCCCGCCTTGCCGAGCGCCACGCGGCCGCGGTCGTCGGCGGCGACTTCGTTGACGGGCTGGAACCCTTCGATGGTGGTCATGGCGCCCTCCAGTGCGGGCAGATTGCTGCTTCTCAGGTACTCCACCATACGCCTTTTGTGGGCAAGTGGGTATTACCCACAACACTCCCCGAGTGCTGAGATGCCTGCCGGCGACACTCCGGCAGATCAGCAACTGCCGCTTGGTCCTCGCTCTTACCTTGAACTTGTCACGTCCCGCCCCGGCTCCGCCGCCACCACCGCACGACGTCACGTCGCCGGGGGGGGTGTCGCGACCCACCGAGGCGTGCACCACCGAGCCAAGCCGCAGCACACCAACACGCCACCTGCTCGCTCTCGATCGAACCAGCCACGTTGACGGGACATAGGTAGGTCAGTCGAGCCGAGGGCGCCAGCCGACGTAGTAGCGCCCTACATCGGCCTACATCACCCCCATGCCCGGCTCCGACGCCCACGGGCTACGCGGGATCTTGGTCCTGACCGACGTCTCGACGTTGTTCGGGCTGGCCTGCCGAACCCCTCTATGTCCGCGACGACGAACTAGAGCGATGAGGGACGTGACAAAGTGCTGTTCAGATGCCTGATTCTATCTTCAAGTGAAATAGCCGTTCGGTCTACGGCTCCCGAAGGGACCGTGAATGCACTTCGTCGGTGAAAGGTATTGACCTGCGGTTTGTCACGTCCCTGCGAAGGCGTTGAGCTCGAAGCGACACACCGTCCGATGACTGCGCCAACAGGCTCTGAGCTGGGCGCCGACGCGGTATTTCTGCTGTTCAGCGCGGCTCTCACTCCAGCCTAGCGTCATTCGTGACGTCATTCTGGTGTCACTCAGCGGGCCCGTGGTGTCACGTGTCGCACGGGAGTGACGTGCATCCCCCGGTTAGGCTTCTGGCAAGGCCTTCGGGAGCCTCCGCCGAACGTGATCCGTTCGGTAGCTCCTGCCAGTCGGACGCGACTGGACGTCCACGCGGAACCTCTTACGGGAGAACCGAATGAGCGGAAGAAAAGACTGCTGGTGCAGTCGCCTTCGCCGCCGGGCGAAGAGCGTGGTGGCAGGCACCACCACGCTCCTCATCGCCGGTGCGGCGTTCGTGCACGAGGTGAATAGCCTCCTGCACTAAGTGGTTTCGAGGCGAAACCAGAGACGGGGGCCGGGGCGAAAGCCTTGGCTCCCGTTCTCTTTGCAGTATTGCACGAGTTCCAACGGTCGACGAACGTGGATCGCAAGGCGACTACCAGCGGAAACGGTGGTTTTTCTGCTCGTTCAACGAGCACGAAGCTCGAAATGAACAGGCCGGACTAGGTCCGATCAAGCTGCGACCCCGAGCTGTAGCCAGAGGAACCGCCGGCGCCACATCGAGGAAACCGCAGCAGCGCCGAGCAGCCTCCAAAGGGCCGGGGCGCGCGCCTGTCACGTCCCCACGGCTCCGCCGCCGAGCCTCAGCCCGATGGGGCCGCACACCGACAACGCCTGCCGGCCCACGCCGTCTCGCAAAGCAGCACCAGCTCGCGCTGAACAGCGACAAGTCACGTCCCGCCCGGTCAGCAGATCCATTCTTGCCCAGAATGCGAACAGGTGTTCGACTAGCGTCATGGCGCAGCCGTGGATGAGACCGACCTGGTGTCCGGCGATCGAAGACGGGCCTCGATACCGATGGACCATCAGTTGCAGGCCTGACGGCCAGGACTGGGTTCCTCAGAGCATGCTGCTCGGTGGTCCGCCGAACGACGTGGACCTGGAGCAGTTGCTTCGTCACTGGTTTCAGCGCCGCGGTGGGCCGGCGGCCAGCTGGCGTATCGAGGTCGCGCCGGCCGATGAGCAGGAACCCGCGATCGGCAGCGTCGAGCTGTGGTTCGACGCGCACAGTGCGCCGACGATGGCTCGGCGGCGTGCCCGCCTGGTGTACGCCCCGCCGTGCTGGGCGTTGGAAGACACGTAGCACCGGCCCCACGCGCGACTCCGCGAACACTCAGCCCGGCTTAGACCAGGTACGGTTTCACACAACAACCTGGCCTGCGAGCAGGACTTTGTCACGTCCCGCCGTCGAGCACCACCAAAAGCGGACGACCGCAACAGCGCCCTGGCGGCGAAGCTGAGTGACCACGCGATCGAACAGTGCTGCTGTGGGTACGCAGGGGTTAGCGATCGGTGAACGGAGGGACGAACCGGGTGGTCCGCGGCAAGCGTCGCCAGATGGTCTCGTCGCTTCGTCGCGCTTTCGCAAGCTGACCGGTCGTTTGTAAGCGACGAAAGGTAGCGCCCAGTCCGGAACTTTGTCCCTTCAGCTAGTGGCCGCTAGTCGAGGTTGTGACACCTTTTTGCAGATCGTCGACCAGGTCAACAGCGGGTGATCTTGTACGGCTGATCACTCGTTTGGCCTATGGCATGCACGTGCATACGCACGTGAATTGTGCCTCTGAAGTGCACAAATACAACCTGACTTAGGTTTTTTTGCGATCGGTCGCACAGATGTACCGACGCCGCTTGGCCGCTCAGTGCCCACCGGCCGCCGACAAGGTCTCCGGACCGTGTGCGCAGACCCCTAGGTTCGGCAGAGACGCCTGCGGCATGACGGCGGCGAAGGACGTCCCCGGGGTAGAGGCCCCGGGGACGTCGTCGTCCCAGTCGCCGACGTCACTGTGAACGGCCTGCCCGGCCGGACGGCAGCTGCGGAAAGCGCGCCGGCCGGGCAGGCCCCCGACATCGTCGAGAGGAACGAGAGTGACCCTACGTCCCGGAAAACACGGGGTGCCAGAACACAACGGTGACCCGCACCTGTCGCGCGACCAGCGGCGCTGGCTGCTCACCCTCGCTAGTCAGATGCTGACTAGCGGAGCTGCGTGCCTGCGCGTGGTCGCCGTCGCCGGCGCTTTCGCCACGTTGACCGCCGGCACGATCGTCACGGCCGGGATCACCCAGATCGACGTCGGCCCGATCCACGTCACCGTCAGCGGAGCTGCCACCTAGCCGTAAGGCGAATCAGCCCCCTCAGGGCGTCCTGAGTGCCTGTCGGTCCGAACCGCGCTAGAACGTTCGGACCGACAGGCCGGCATCAAGGGACTTCTCGATGCCCTCGAGGCGAGCCGAAATCTCGACCTGGGCGGCCAAGGTGCCGAGCTGCAGCAGCTGTTCGACCGGAGCGTCGTCGCTGATCTTGTCGTTGAGCGCGTAGAGCGCACGGCGGGCGATCATGGCAGGAGTCGGCGTGTTCGGCATGGGCTCGATCATGCAGCACGGTGCGATTTCGCTGACGGTTTCGATCGGCTCTGCAGGCGAAGCTCGGCAAGATGTCGCGTCCCCGGGAGCCGTGCGCGCGAGCTGAGCCACCAGCCGAGCCTGCCGCAACTTCGACCGAAGCGGCAGGACCCTGCAAACCGCACAGCCTAGAAAATTTAGCGATCGCACGGTGTGCCGCCGATTGCTTGAATGGCCTCTGAACAGCATTTTGTCACGTCCCAATAGAGGGAGCAGGCCAGCCAGCTCGGGACGGGCGCGACACGCCCAAGCCACTCCAAAAGAACACCAATTTCGCCGCGAGACGACACGGATTGCCCGGGATCGACCCGATGCCCCAAATAGGCGCCTAGGAGCCATCAGGAACGACTTTTAGCGTCCTCGAGCACTCAGCTACCAAATCCGCCCTGCCGCCGCCCTAGAGGCACACAGGGCTCATTTGTCAGTTTTTGCGTCACGGATAGGCTCTTTTGCCCGTACGCAGGTACGTACCCGCGTACGCGGGCGCGCCGCGCGCGGCGCGCGTTGACTTCTCAAACCGTCGAATTACGAAGTACGTATTTATGCTGTTCAATTGAGCTTTTTTGGCCAACCTTGGTGCAGCAGGCCGTTTCGCGGAGAAACACTCGTCAACAGGACCCTTGACAACCGCACATGCACGACTTCACCGCGGTGCGCAGCTATGGTTCTCGCAAGGCCTTACGGGGTGTTATCGACGTGATCCGTTGATGCCACCCAGCCAGTCGGACGCGGCTGGAGACCATCAGGACTTCACGCAGTGGAGGTTCGAAGTGGCCAACCGGCCGAAGCGGGATCGCAAGACCCGACACCACCAGGTGAGGAGCGCAGTAGCAGCAACTACGACGCTCCTCTTCGCCCTGGCGGCGTTGGCACACGAGGTCAGCAGCCTCGTGCACTAGTGGTTGCGGAAACCACAGGTTGAGGGGTCGGGCCGAATCGGTCCGGCCCCTCTTCCACGTCCCCCGCCTGGCGTCACTGCTTGCTGTGCGCTGTTGCTGTGCACTGCGTGCAGTGCCTCCAGTGGGGCACTGCACGCAGTATTGCACGGGTTTGATTAACCCTTACGGGTTAAAGCGATATTCCTACCTGCGGAAACGCGTGGTCAGAGGCGTCCTCATTCGCGTAGATACTCACCTACTCACGAGCCAAAATCGGCGTGTCGCACCCGGTGGAACACCACCGAGGGTGGTTACGAAGACAGAACACCTCTGTTCCAGACACGACCGGGCGACGTTCGACCGCGCCGCCGTGGTTGACCCCATCCTGATCAGCTGTTTGTCACGTCCCGGACACCGCGTTCGTCGGTACGACGCCGCCGAGCAGCTGGCGGAGCTGGTCCGCGGCCACGGCGTAGCAGAGCCGGGAGGTTCCGGGGACGGGTGCGCGCCATGTGCGGGCTGAGGATCAGGCCGGGGCAGCTCCACAGCGGGTGGCCGGCGGGCAGCGGCTCCGGGTCGGTGACGTCGAGCGCGGCCCGCAGGCGGCCCGCTGGCCAGCTCGGCGACCAGCGCGGCGGTGTCGACGATGCGGCCGCGGGCGGCGTTGACCAGGACGGCGCCGTCCGGCATGGCCGCGAGGAAGGCGACGTCGACCAGGCCGGCTGTGTCCGGGTCAGCGGCGCGGTGATGACGACGACGTCGTGGTGGGCGAGCAGCAGGGTGGGCAGCTCGGTGGTGGCGTGCACGCCGGCGCGGGCGGTGCGCGCGACCAGCGTCGCCGTGGCGTCGAAGGCGGCCGGTCGGCGCGCGAGATCCGGGGACAGCGCGATGGTCGCCTCCAGCGAGCTCGCTGGAGGCGACCATCGACGTTGCCTGACTTAGTTCTTCGTCTTCGGGGGCCGCTTCCTCATGCTCTGGCGCATGAGGAGCACGAACGGCCCGATCAGGCCGCTGACGATGACCGGCGTCATGACCGGTTGCTGAATGGCCAGGAACACCAACGCGACCACGATGACGAGCACCAGCAGCAAGACCACGCGCAGCAGAGAGACCGCACGCCGGGTGCGCTCCTCGTTGCCCAGCACGTACTGCAGCAGCTCGGTCCAGCTCGTATCCCGCCGAAACGGCGGCTTACCGCCGATCCCGGCCCACCCGACGGAACGACGCGTTCCGTTGTAGGCGCGCAGGTCGGGCTGCATGACCTCCCCTGTGTGCGGAACGCCCTCGATCCCCGCGGCTTTGAGGGCCAAGACGACATCGCTCAGGTCCTCACACGACATTTCGATTGCGGCTGACGCGCTGCGGGATTTCGCATTCTCGCTGGCGGTACGGGCGTTTTCAGCCTCCCGCCGCAGCTTCTCCCACAGGTCCATCACCAGTGCGGTCTGTGTTGCCGACAGGCCGCAAGCTCGCACGAAATCGGTGACCTGCGCCGGGTTGCTGGGCAGGCCTGGGCGCTTGATGTTGGGCAGGCTGTAGGCGGTGGAACGCGGCATGCCGGTCTTGATCGCGACCTGACTGCAGCTGAGCGGGGACTCCTTGATGATCCGGCCCAGCAGGGCCCGGAACTCGGTTGCGTCCTTCGCCTCGAACGTCAGCTGCTGCTCGCCGGGGATGGTTGCGGTCATCGCCGGCCATCCTGCTCGTTCTGCAAGCGGGTGAGTTCGTCGGCCGCCCGGCGGAGGAACTGCAGGTTCGTCGTGATCTGGCCGATCCCGCGCGGGACCGCGATCACGGCGACGAACACGATCATCGTGCCGGCCGCGATGCCCGCCGCCGCGATGAACGGGGTGTCCCGCACGTTGAGGAAGATTGTCAGGCCGACGGCCAACGTGATCACGAACGCCTCGGGCCAGGTCAGCCTGACCGCGGGCGTGGTGGTGCCGCCGTAGTGCGGCGGCAAGTTCACCGGTTGAAGCATGGGTGGTGCCCTTCTGCGAAGAAGCGCGCCTGCCCGCCCCCCGTTGAGCCAGGGGCGGGCGAGGGTGGTGCGCATCGTGGTTGCGGATTTACGAGCACTGCTTCGCCGGTCGGGGCCGTTGCGGCTGGAACCACACGCCCCTGTTGGCGACATCCCGGGATGGGACCGGAACCATGGATAAGCCTGGCGCACGGAGCCGCACCTGAGAAGAGCTAGTACGCGAACTGGCTTCAACTGGCGTCTACCGCGCGCTCGGCGGGGCTCGTAGACACGACGAAGGCCCCGAGCGTAATTACGCTCGAGGCCTCGCCTGAGTGCGGCCCTAGTTCCAGCTAGGACCGTGGTTCCTGTGCTCCACCGCAACCACGCAGAAGGGCTTCAGGATCTCACCGCCCCACTCACAGGCGGAGAAGGTGCGCCGGAGGTTCCGGGGGCGCAGGAGCTTCTTTTCGTGTCGGTCTGGAAGCACAGCACCCTCCTTTCGGTTTCGGAGGCACACGGACCTCCGCCCTTTCCGGCGATAGCGACAACTGTGCATCCGTTCGTCTGGCTGCGGCACTGTCTCGTGGACGTCAGATCCAATCGCACCTAGTTTACGCTGGTCACGGTGCTAGTGGAGCTGTATATAAAGATCCTGTAGACGCTCGTAGACCGCACGCCTGGACGCCGTGCCACAGGCTGTCTCGACGAGTAGGTCACGGTGGCACCCTCCTCGTGACCACGTTCGGGGGCAGGCGGCCGACCAGCAGCTGGCGGATCTGCTCAACCGCGACGGCGTAGCAAAGCCGCGGGGTTCCGGGGACGGTGCGCGCCATGTGCGGGCTGATGATCACCCCGGGGCAGTTCCACAGCGGGTGTCCGGTGGGCAGGGGCTCCGGGTCGGTGACGTCGAGCGCGGCCCGGAGCCGGCCGTGGCGGAGCTCGACGGCCAGGGCGTCGGTGTGGACGATGCGACCGCGGGCGGCGTTGACCAGCACAGCACCGTCGGGCATCGCGGCGAGGAACGCGTCGTCAACCAAGCCGGCCGTCTCGACGGTCAACGGGACAGTGAGGACGACGACGTCGTGGTGGGCGAGCAGGGTGGGCAGCTCGGTGGTGGCGTGCACGCCGGCGCGGGCGGTGCGCGCGAGCAGCGTCGCCGTGGCGTCGAAGGCGGGTAGCCGGCGGGCGACGGCGGTGCCGATCGCGCCGGCGCCCACGATCAGGATGCGCTTGCCCGCGAGGGTGTCGGCGTCGACGCGGCGGTGCGCCCAGGTCTCGGTGTCCTGGTAGCGGATGAGGGCTGGCCACTGCCGGTAGAGGGTCAGGACGGCGGAGAGGACCCATTCGCTGACGGGGCCGGCCACCGCGCCCCGGGCGGTGACCAGCAGTACGTCAGCGGGGACGTAGGGCGCCCACTCGTCGGCGCCGGCGGTGAGCAGCTGCACGGCGCGCAGGTCGGGCAGCTGCTCGAGCAGCGATCGCGGGCGGTGGCTGCCGCGGTAGGGCGGGATGAGGACGTGCGCGGTGCGCTGCTCGGCGTCCAGGTGCGACGCGGCCGGGTCGTAGCGCAGCACCTGGACGCCGTCCAGGTCGGCGAGCAGCTGCGCGCCGACCTGGTCGTCCTGTTCGTGGCTGAGGAGAACGCGCAGGTCTGGTGTGTTCACCGGGCTCAGGACCGCTTGCCGAGCGCCTTGAGCGCCTTGTCGACGGCGCGGTCGACGTCGAACTTGCCGGCGTCGCCTTCGCTTTCGTGCCTCAGGCCCACGAGCCAGTGGAGTTCGGTCGCGAGTCGCCCGACGTGGATCGGGCCGTCGTCGGCGACGTCGTCGAAGTTCTCCCGCAGGATCTCCTGCAGCTTCTGGGTCTCGCGGGGATCGCGACGCAGCAGCGGGATCGAGTGCAGGTCCCGCATGAGGGCCTTGAGCGGTTCGGGGGTGCCGGCGGGGACGTCGGGCGGGGTGCTGGCCGGGGCGTCGATCCGCGTCAGGGCGATGTCGAGCGATCGGCGGGCGCGGCTGCCTTCGGGCAGGCGGTCGCGGATGCCCTTGTACGCCTCGACGCCGTCCGCGGCGGAGCGGCGGCCGGTGACGAGGTCGGTGGCGACGCGTCCGAGCACGTTGGCCACGGGCTCGCCGTCGACGTCCATGTGGGCGTCGGGGCCCATGCCCTTGATGGCCGTGCCGATCTGGCCGTCGTCGTGGAAGTTGATGCCGTCGCGCTTGGTGAAGACGCCCCAGTCGTTCTCGATCAGGGGAGCCGACGACATCGCGCCGGACACGGGCGCGGCGGTGGCCGGCGTGCTGGCGGCCGGCGCGCGCTCGGTCTTCCATTCCCGCAGGCCGGCGTACTTGTTCCGCGAGGCGATCGCCTGGTTGAGCACCTTCTCCTCGAGCTTCTTCTTGCTCAGGCGCGTCAGGCCGCGGTCCAGCCCCAGTTCGGCGGCGACGTCGAGCAGAGCGGATCGGTCCAGGTTCTGCGCCTTGAGGAAGGCGACGCCTTCTTCCACGGTGTCGGTTTCGCGCAAGCTCGATGCGACGGACTTGGGCACGTCCGGGCTTTCCGTGGAGACCTGGGCGGGCTTCGTCGAGGTCGGCAATTCGCCGGCGAGCGAGCCGGCGTCCGGGGCCGGGGTCGGGGCCTTTGTCGGGTGCTGCGGTTCGTCTCCGATGACTACCGCGGCTTCGACCTGCTCGGCGGGCGGTTCGGTCGCGACGGCCAGGCGGTGCTTCGTCTGCCAGCCCTCTGCCAGGCCGTCGAACTTGTTCCGGGCGCCGATCGCCTGCTTGAGCACCCGGTCCTGCAGTTTCTTGTCGCTCAGGCTGCTCACGCGAGTCATCCCGAGTTCGGACGCGACGGCGAGCAGGGTTTCCCGGTCCAGTTGCTGGTCCTTGAGGTACGCGGCGCCGAGTTCTTCGGTGGCCGTCTCGCGCAGCTGCGCGGCGATGGTCGACGCCGCACCGGGCTCGCCGGGTGTCACGTCCCCGGCCGCTGCAGGTGCTTCGCCGCGGACGCAGATCAGGTGTTTGGCCTGGGGACCGTAGGTGAGGGCCGCGTCCCAATCCTCGCTGGTGAGCGCCTTCTGGTTGACCTCCGCAATCAGGTCCACTTCGTGGCTGTCCGTCATCGCCGTGAGCGCGCGGTCGAGTTCCGCGCGGTCGACGTCCGGCAGAGCCGTACGAAGCTGGTTCAGGCTCACCCAGCCGCCCTCTCGGCTGGCCAGGTCGCGCACGGCGTCGCGGACGCGCAGCTCGGTGGCCTGCTCGACGGCAGCCGGCGGTTCAACGGCGATGAGGTGGTTGGGTTCGCGTCCGACCTGTACAGCGGCGGCGCGGTCAGCGTCGGTGAGTCCGCGGCGGTCTGATTCCGGAGAGAGGTGAACGCCGTCGCCGCGGCGCTGCATCTCGACGAGGGTTCGGCTGACTTCGTCCTGGTCGACGTCGTCGCCGAGCAGTTCGCGAACCTTCGTGATGCTGACGAACTCTTGCGGGCGGGTGGCCAGTTGCTGGACCGCGTCGCGGATGCGCTGCTCGACGGTGGCCGGCGGCGTCGAGTCGGTGGTGACAACGGAGATCGGGCCGCCGGTCGCGGCCGGCGCGGTGGTCGCCGCGCCCGACTTCGCCGTGGTGGTGTTGCGCTCCACGATGCTGAGCTTCGTCTGTGCCGCCTTGATGGCGGCCGGGTTGCCGCTGCTCTGTGCGGTGGCGAGCGCTCGCCGGGCTCGGCTGAGGCGCTGGCGCTGGCGGGCTTTGGCCGGGCTGTAGCAGTTCGGGCATCGGCGTGGTCCGCCTGGTTCGTGGGCTGCTCTGCACATCGCGTGAACTCCCTCCGTTGACCTGGATTTTGTCACGTCCCCTTCGTCAGGGGAAACCGATCTCCACGGTAGCCCGGATGTTCGCTGCTTCGGTACCTCCGAACTACGTAATTTGGCTGCTAGAAGGCCATCTGACGGTCAATAAAGTGGACAGTTCAAGGGCGTCCCATTTATGTCCAGTTCCGGGGTGCCACAGGACGTAGTCGCCGGGACGTGACAGCAGCACGTCGGCGTCGGCCAGCTGCACGCGGAACGGGCCGCCGTGCACGAGCACGGTCAGGGTGCTGCGGTCGTCGCCGTCGGCCCAGCCGGACCGCTGTTCGCCGGCCTGGTGGTGGCCCCACTTGATCTCGACGTCGTCGGAGTGCAGCGGGCTGCCGGGCGGCAGGAAGTGCCCGACCAGCCAGCCGCGGGTGGTGGCGGCGTCGGCCGCCGCGTTCCCGGACGTCCAGGACGAAGGCGTCGGGCTGGTCACCAGTCGAGCGCAAGCTGTCCCGGGGACGTGACATCGACCTGTTCAGACGGGTTCTCCGTTGTCGCCAGGCGCGCGACGACCCGGAATCGGCCACCGTCAAGCTGGGTCACGCTGGCGCCGGCCAGGCCGCGGGTGTGGGCCAGGTGGTCCAGCCACACATCGACCTCGCGTTCGCTACGCACGTCTCGAGTTCGAGTCTCGGGCTCTGAGCTGGGTGTTGTCACGTCCCTTCTCCTTTGGTCAGGGTTTCGAGATCCAGGGCCGTTCTCGGATGGTGAGCGCGCGCTGACCCATTTCGGTACGTGCTTCGTTGACCTGCTCCAGCTGGGCAGCGCTGTACCACTCGGCAGGGATGTTCAGCTCGAAGCCGGCACCGAGCCGCGTGATCACTCCACGCGCGACCAGCGTGGCCAGCCGGTCCTCGATGGTCGCCGTGTCGCAGATGGCGAAGTCGGCCAGCTCCTCGAGGTTCACGACCGGCGCCAGGCCGTCGTCGCTGGCGCGGGCGGCAATTCGAACCAGGATCGCGCGCTCGTAGACGTCGGCGGCCGGCGCCGTCATTGCCCAGTTCAACGCCAGGAAGGTCATCCGGTCAGAAGCTCCTCTTCGGGTTTGGGCTGTGTCCTGTCACGCCCCTGCCGCGCGATCGTCTGAGAGGCCTTGTAAGGCCCTCGGCGGTCGTGGCAGCGGAGTCCCGACACGACCGGCAAGATCGGTTGCCTACGGCCGCTTCAGGGCGGTTTCTCACTGTGCCGTGCGAACGCAGTCCGGGTGACATGTCGGGCACGGAGCCAGCCGGCCGGTCTCCGGGTCTCGGACAGGGTCTCCGGCGTTGTCGTGCAGCACGCGGAAGCGCGCGTTGCTTCGAGCTGCGGGGTTGGCGTCCAGGCAGCTCGAACACGCGGCGATGCCGCCGGTGGCGCTTCCGCCGGACACCGGCCAGATGTCGTGGACGGCCGCGAGCTTGTCATCCGTGTACGAGGCCGGCGGCGTGATGTCCTGCAGCCGGTCGTCGTCGAAAGCCCTGATCACGTACGTGGCCGTACGCGCAGTCGCGAGGGTGTCCCGGAGGTAGGTCGCGACGGCGCCCTGGTCGTGCCCCGCGGCCAGAACGGCCGCGACCCGTTCGCGAAGCTTCTGAACCTGCGTTGCCCGACCCCGCACCTTCGCCAGCGTCTGATCGGGCACGAGCTCGAGTGCGGTCGCGACGTGGGTTTCGTCTTTGCGATCTTCCTTCGAGCCGATGTCCGTCCGTCCGTCCGTCGGAGAACCGACCGCGACGCCGCTGGGTACGCGCGCCCTGGACGGACGGACGGACGTCTGTTCTTGTAGTTGTTCTTGTATTGAGTTATTAGAGGCCAGGTTTGCGCTGGTCACAGCCTCGGCTCGACCGGAATTCCGGTTACGGCGACCGGAATTCCGGTCGCGGGTCTCGGAATTCCGGTCGGTGCGACCGGAATTCCGGTTACGGCTCTGACCTGCGGATCCTTGGTTGAGGGTGTCGCCGGCGGCCAGCGGGAGGTCCGTGGCCGGAATTCCGGCCACGGGTGTGACCAGCGGTTTCTTGTCCCATCCGGGGCCGGGGTAGGCGTCGTGCTTGTCGAACACGTTTCGCCACCCGGCGAAGCCGTCGCCCTCGGGCGGCAGCTGGCCCAGCTGGAATGTCCACTCCGTCCTCGCGACGAACCGGTTCGTGCCCGGCTCGCGTAGCTGCCACGTCTGCCGCTTGCCGTCGGGGTTGGTCACCAGCTCGAACTCCGCCAGCACCTTGAGTGCGTCGTTGAGCACGGTCGTGCTCATGGGCTTGCCGTTGACGCCCGGGATCATGAACCGCAGCTGGTCCTTGCTGATCGACCGCAGGTCCCGCTTGTGCGTGTAGAGCGCCCGGAGCACGCAGTACACGCGAAACGCGGTGTGCGGGATGTCCGGATGCAGGGCGACCCACTGCATGACCTGCGCGAAGTTGAACCCGATGTCGGTCGGGTCGACGATCTTGCGTGGGACGAAGTCGTCGTCGTCTCGGGTGGTGCTCACGTGCGTGTCCTTCCTCGACACGCCTGCTTGCGAGTGAAGTAGCCGACAGAGGTGCGCTGCCACGCGCCGGTGTCGTACTCTTGCAAGCAGGCGTTCTTCTCTTCGATCTGAACCGTCTACGAGGACCCCCGCACACGGGCTGCCACCCGCGGGGGTCTTCGTCGTTTACGAAGCTTGCCGCTTCTCTGCTGTCGAAGTCTGCACCGCCGACCCTGGCGTGTCGTCAGGGTGTGGATCTAGCGGCCGCGTGATCACAGCTCGCCGCTGCCGCCGTGCTCGCGCTCTCCGGGTTCCCACGTCGTGCGTGTTTGTGACGACGAACTCGATTTCGCTGACGTGAAGGGGCGTACTTCAAGTCCTATCGGCGGCCGGTTGTAAACCGGTTTGACAACCTTGCGACTAAAAAGTGCTCCCGAGTTTCGATGCGGCAAATCAACTGTTCGCAGGTGTGACCACCCCTCGCGCTCATAGTATCGCTGTAGGTCGTAGGCGGTTTTCCAGACATCAAAACGGACTTCGTCGACCCGGTTTGCGGCCGCTTCAAAAAGGGCGAATTGTAACAGGGTTCGCCCTAGTCCGCGTCCGGCTATCTCGGGATCGGTCGCGAGTTTCGCGAGATATAACGCAGGTGTGCGCTGTTCGTCGAAAGTCCAAAAATCGGGATCCGCGTCGGTGAACGTGATAGTTCCAAGCGGCGTTCCGGCGGCGCCGTCGCGCATCAGCCACGTGTGACCCTTGGAAACCACCTGCTCAAGCTCATCTTGCTTCTCGTCGAAGTTGTACCACTGGTCGCTGCCGCGGCTCTTTAGCCATGCCGCCCTGCTCAGCAGAAGGTCAAGTACCGCCGAGCAGTCAGTGCGACCAGCGCGCCATATGGTAAGGGTCACTTCTCGACCTCGTAAGTCAGCTCCCAGCGGTCGGACGGAAAAGCGCTTGCCATTAAGCGAACTGGGCGGCCATCCGCCAGGTAGCTAATGCGGTCATGTCGGATCACTGGCAAGCCGGTCGAGATCTCTAGCTCGCTGATTTCGCGAGCATGGGGTCGACGAGACCTGATGCTGTCTCGATGTCGGACCATTTCGAATCCAAGCTCGCGCAAAACGTGTCGCCCACCGCGTTTGATGTCAGTTGGGTCAGATATAGGCGTGCCGGCAACCAGCGAGTGAGGAAAAAAGGAATCACATATGCAATAGGGGACCCCGTCGATGGTTCGCATCCGACGGCGCGCAAGCGCGAGTTCGTTGTCTTCTAGAGCTAGAGCAGCTCGGATCTCGGGGCTCGGAACGATCGTCTCGACTCGAATGTGCTGGTAGGGCTTGCCGCCCTGGGCCTCGACCGCGTCGTTGAAGGCATCCCGACCGCGGTCGTCAGCCTCAAGTACATACATCGGCAGCTCGTACCTCTGCAGCCTGAAGACGCTGGTCCCGCGTCGGGTGCCTGACTGCAGGTAGCCGTCCTGGTGAAGGAGGCCAAGCGCGTCCCGGATGACGGTCTTCGACACGCCGTACGACTCTGCCAGCTCCTCGCGGGTGGGCAAAGGGTCTCCGTGCCGCAGCGTGCCCGAGTCGATCTTCTCCGCCCACTCCGCGGCGATGCGGACGTAGGCGGGCTGTCCGGCTGCTGAAGGTGTCGCCAACGGTTCTCCCAAGGGTTCTAAGCGTCTGACCTGCATAAACAGGATTAGATGCATCTAATATACCGAAAGATCTTGCGCTCGGCGCGGCGGGTGGCTACCGTCATGGACACATTCGACACATCAAAAGTGTCAAACGTGTTGAAGGTTCAGATCCTAGTCGGAACCCCCGCTGCTGGCAGGCGGCGGGGGTCCCGCAGACCGACGAGAGGTAGCGCGCCATGAAGCTCGTTTCCGCAGTTCAGGAGGGGGTTCCGGCCCTGAGCGACGCCGACGCGGCGCTGCTGGTGTCGGCCCACCTGGACCTGCTCCAGGCCCAGGCCGACGGCGTCCAGCTGTTCGGCTCGACCGCCGGCTCCGACCTGGTGACCGCCGCCCACACCCAGCTCATCGAACTGTTCGCCGACGCCGCGGCCGCGCTGCTGGAGGTGGCCGCGTGAACACCACCACCGACCTCCACCACGTCCTGACCGCCAGCACGGACACCAGCTGGATGACCACCGAGCGCGCGTGCTTCGGCGAGGACCCCGAGCTGTTCTTCCCGCTCGGCGAGGGCCGCGCATTCACCGAGCAGATCCGCGAGGCCAAGCAGGTGTGCGCAGGCTGCCCGCTCCGCCAGCAGTGCCTGCAGTTCGGCATGACCCAGTCGGACGGCATCTTCGGTGGCCTGACCGCCGAAGAGCGCCGCACGATGCGCGAGGCCGCGGGACGCCCCGCCGGACGGTCCGAAGAGGACAGCGAAGAGCTGTTTCCGGCACTGGAATACGGCTACAGCACCGATGAAGCGCGCCAGCTGTTCCGCGAGCTGGTCGACGAGTTGCAGCGTGCGGGCAAGGCCACCATCCACCCGCGCGACGTCCCGCCGGCCTTCTACGCCAACGTCCGGTCCCGCGCGTGGGTGTACGACATGCTGCAGAAGCTGGCGGATGCCGGCGTGCTGGTCCGCACGACCTTGCCCGGTGCGTACGTCTTCCGTAGCTACAGCACCGCATCGGCGATCGCCTCATGACCTCGGCCGCCGTGCAGGGACGTGACAACACACTGGTTACGTCGGTCGCGCTTACCCGTCGGGACTTCGCCATCCTCGGCGCCGTCCGCAACGGTCGCACCGAGCTGGTCGTCGGCAGTGAGCCGGACATGCTGGTCGACGGCCTGAACCTGTGCGACCAGCCGGCCGCGCACCGCCTGGTGCACGCGGGCCTCATCGCCCCCGCGCACCAGGCCGTGCACGGCGCTCGAGTGCCGGCGGTGCTCACCGACCAGGGCGAGATCGCCTGGTCGTGGACCCGGGACCACCACGCCGCACTGGTGGCGGTGGCCTGATGTCCGGGAAGCGGCAGTGGCCCTACGTGTGGCAGCACGTCGAGGGCCTGGGCGAAGTCCTCACCCGCGGGACGTTCGACGGCCTTCCGGTCCTCGCATGGGGCTGGGCGCCGACGAGCATCCTCGCGACGTACCGCCAGCTGCAGGCGATGGGCCGCCGTCCCGGCGGACACGCACCCGTTGCCGCGCTTCGCTTCCAGCACCGCCGGCCTGGGCTTCGCGCCCAGGACTTCGCCCTGCTTTACCTGGTCGCCCGCTCCGCCCGCAAGCGGACGGCGACGTGCGACCAGCTCAACGCCCTCGCGCTCGCGCTGCAGTCCCGCCGGATCTGCCAGCCCGACCGCGGCGGATGCGGCGAGGAGCAGACCTACTACCCGTCCACGATTTCGCGGCTCTGCCACGAGTGCGAGACCCGCACCCGCTTCTGGGAGCGCCACGCCGCCGAGCACGGCTACGCCCGCACGGCCGCCTGAACAGCACAGGAACCCGGAGGAACCATGTCCGTCCGCACCGAAATCACGATCGCCCCGCCGACGTCGACCCGCGCCCGCTGCGACGCCGTGCTCATCTGGCTGCCCCAGCTGCTCTGGATCGCCGGCACCACCACCGTGGCCACCATTCTGCTCACCTTCGGCGTCCCGTTCCCGGCCGCGCTGCCGCTGCTGAGCATGGCCGCCATGGTCACCGGCTCCATCGTGCGCACCGAGTTCACCGCCCGCCGCACTAACCGCCGCATCGCCGAGGACCGCGCCTTCCGCCAGGCCCTCGCCGACGCAGACGCCGCGGCGGAGGCGACCGCGTGAGCAAGAACAGCGACAACCCCGCCCTCACCCGCCCCGGCGGCATGCACGACGCCGTCACCACCCAGGAAGCCCGGATCGCCGAGCAGCGCCGCGCCGGCACCCAGCCCACCACCGCCACGACCAGCACCAACGGGGGATCCCGATGACCAACATGCTCGCCGACTGGCGCGCCGACCGCCGCGCCGAGCGCGCCGAAGCACTGCTGCTGCACGAAGACGCCGCCGACCGCGCTGCTGCCCGCCGCCGCACCGACGAACTGCACGCCCTGCAGCTGCAGGGCTCCGCCCAGGCGGAGAAGGACGCCCGCCGGCGCGTGGAGCGCAGCCAGCGCGACGCCCGCCGCCTGGCGCTCAAGGACGCCCGTGCCGCTCGCTGGCAGGCCCGCCTGGACAAGGCGCCCGCGCTGGGCCGCTCCGCCCTGTGGGCCGTGCTCATCGTGCTGCCGATCGCCCAGGCCTGGACCGCGCAGGCCGCGTTCGCCGCGGACACGCTGCACATGCCGTTCCCGTTCAACCACCTGTTCCCCGCGTCGATCGAGACCGGCGCCTGGGTGTGCGTGTTCGAGGCCCGCCGCCGCACCCGCGACGGCAAGTCCGCCGGCACCCTGACCACCTGGGTCTGGCTGCTGGCCGGCATCGCCGCGGTGATCAACGGCGCGCACGGCACCGCCGACGGCGGCCCGGTGGCCGGCCTCGCGCTGGCCGTCCTGTCGCTGCTGGGCGTCATCCTCCACACCGTCCGACAGGGACGTGACAAAGCCGACGTCACCGGCTCGCGACCCGGCCTCGCGCTGTGGCGCCGGGCGCGCTACCCGCGGCTGTCGCTGGCCGCCGCGAGCCTGCGCGCCGCCCGCGAACTCGACCACGACACCGCGTGGACTCTGGCTTGGACCGACCGGTTCGGCGTCGGCCCGGACGCCACCCGCCGGGAGCGTCGCCTGGCCCGCGAGATCGTCAAGCGCGAGGTCCAGGAGGACGAGAAGGGCGCCCGCGCCGGCGAGCTGACCATCGTCGGTGGCCACGTCCAGCCGGTCATGGCCCCGCAGGTCAACGCCCTGCTCTCCGCCCGCCAGACCTTCCCCCGCTACACCCTCCCGGCCCAGCTACTGCCGATGACCATCGCGGACGCCGGCATCCGGACTTCCGAGGTTCCGAACCCGGAGAACCCCGACGCCACGGTCACGTCCCTGCCGGCCATCTCCCCCGGCGAGCCGACCTTGTCCCCGCGCGCGGCGGAGCTGCTGCCGAAGCTGCGCCAGGCCATCGCCACCGGCGCCCTGCCGGCCGCGGTCGGCGTGAAGAAGATCCAGGCGTTCTTCGAGGCCACCCACCACGAAGCGCTCGGCGTCCCGACCGCGCAGCAGCTGCGCGACGCCATCCCCTACCTCGAACTGCCCGCCGCCAGCTGACCAAACCCCTGTCCCACAAAGGTTTCCACACGGAACGGAGTGATCACGATGAACCGAGAGCTTCCCGCGGACGAGACAACCGGCCCCGACGACCAGGCCAACGTCACGTCCTTGACCGACCGGATGGGGCGGTTCAGCACGCACCTCGGCGGCACCACCTTCCCCCGCCTGACCCTGCCGGGCGACCGCTCCAGCCACGTCCGCGTCGAACAGATCATCGCCGCCACGCAGGTCAACGACTTCTACCGCATGCAGGTGGAACGCAAGGTCAAGGCCACCGCGGGGCTGCTGGTGCTGGCCCTGGCGCTGTTCCTGTTCGCCGTCTTCTCCCCCACCCCGCAGCCCTGGGCGCTGGTCGCGCTCGGCGTCGTCCTGACGTGTGCGGTCGGCCGCGCCCGCCAGGCCGGCGCCCTGGGGCTGTACCGCCGACGCGAGGTGCGCGCCGTCCTGCACGACGTCACCCGATCCGCCGCCTGACCGGCAACCCGCCCAAAACCCGAGCCAAGAAAGGGAATCAGCCATGGACACACTGCTGAGCGGCCTGATCAACCCCATCGAGGTCACCGGCAACGGCCGCGACGACGCCCGGTACGCGCCGGTGCCGGCCATGACCGCGGACCAGCTCCTGCAGCTGCACACCGAGCTCACCGAGCACGCCGAGTTCATCCCCAGCGGGGCCAAAACGGCCCTGGAAGGCGCCGGGATGCTCCGGACGGTCATTCGAAATCTGCACGGCGGCTCCGACGCGCCGGTGGGGATCGCCGTCGGCAGTGCCCCGCACTACGTCGTGTTCAACGTCGTCGCCGCCTTGCGGCTCAACCCCACCCGGTTCGGCGAGATCGGCCGACACCTCGACCTGGCCCAGGGCTGGGTCAACGACCTGCTCATCCGCGCCGAAGCGGCCAAGGCCAAGTCCGCCGCCGACAAGGGGTCCGACCCGTGGGGCGTCGAGCCCTGCTGACTCCCCAAGCGCCGAAGTTCAGAAGTTTCGAGTTCAGGAGGTACGGAAGTGAACTACCCCCAGTACCCCGACGCGCAGACGGTGGTGATCACCGACGACCTGGCGCGGCCGGCCGACGTCGCCGACGACCTGGCCGCGCTCGACGTCGCCGACATCCGCGCCGTGCGCGACGACGCCACCCGCGAGATCCACGCCGACGACGCCGAGCACGACCTGCGGATCGCCCTGCTCAGCCTGCTCGCCGCCGAGAAGAACTACCGCGGCCGCGACATCCCCGAGTTCGCCGACGCCGCCGCCGGCCTGCGCCACTTGACCGCCTTCCTGATCAACACCGTCCACGGCTGACCAGCCGCGAAAGGAGCACCACCATGCCCGCATTCAGCCTCGGTGAGCCGGAGTTCATCCGGACGTCCCAGCTGCGCGAGTACTGCATCAACGGCCGCAACCTGATCCGCCCGCTGGCGAACGAGCTGTTCATCGCCCGGGAGGAGCTGTTCGCGGTGCTCAAGGAGCTGCCCGCCGGCGGCGTCAACAAGTTCGAACGAGCCCGCAACGCCCGCAACGTCACCCGCCACCTGTCCACCGGCGGCCGCTCGATCGAGGTGGCGTGCGCGTCGATGCTGCGCACCTTCGCCAGCTTCGAGCGGACCTACCTCGGCGGCGAAAGCCTCCGCCCGAAGCGGAACTTCGACCTCGGCAGCTGACCAGCCCAAACCCTCTCGATCACCTGTAAGTGCGCGGACGCGGCTGACCCCGCGGACCCCCCGGAAGGAGACACAACATGGCATTCGGCAACCGCGGGGCCACCGTCGTCCCGCAGAGCATGTTCCAGAACGACCACAAAGGACTGCGCGAGCGGATCGTGCCGTTCCTGCCCGCCTGGGCCTCGGCGGTCGCTCTGTGGCCGGCCGCCGCGCTGTCCCACCAGATGTGGGGCACCGACCCGCACGCGCTGCCCTGGGCGACCGCCGGCCTGACGCTGCTGAGCGCGGGCATGACCGCACTCACCGCCAAGGTCGCCCGCGGCGGCTCCGGCCGCCGTGCCCACGCAGTCGCGTCGGTGGCCGGGTCCTCGGCGTGGCTGACCGCCGCCACGATCGCCGGCCCCGGCGCGCACCCGCTGCTGGACATGTGGCTGATGGGCGCCCCGGCGCTCGCGCTGTCCTGGAACGCCCGCCGCATCCTGCACGTCACCGAGAAGGACGGCGACAAGAACAACGACGAAAACCAGCTGTTTAAGGCCGTGAAGCTGGCCGGAACCAAGATCCGCGACGAGCTGACCGTCGCGCCGAACAAGGTCACCGCGCCCCTGCAGCTCCCGCCCGGCGAGCTGACCGCCGACGACGTCAGCAACGCCCTGCCCCGCATCGCCTCGGCGCTGTCGGTGCCGAAGAACGCCGTCCGCGTCAACATCGACCCGGAACACCACGACCGCGCCGAGCTGGTCATCGTGCCGAACAACATGCTCTCCACCAGCGCCGAGTGGCCCGGCCTGTCCTCGCCCGGCGGCTCGATCATGGACGCGATCGTGAGCGGCCTCTACGAGGACGGCGACTTGGTCCAGTTCTGGCTGCCGGGCGACACCAGCGACCACCAGAACCCGCGCAACGCCACCCACGGCATGGCCATGGGCATGAACGGCGCCGGCAAGTCCCACGCCGGAAAGCTCACGTGGGCGGAGATCCTCAGCCGTATCGACGCCAACCTGTGGGTCGCCGACCCGGTCAAGGGCAAGCAGACCGTCGGCAAGTTCCTCAACCACATCCACTGGCCGGCCATGACCAAGGCCGACTGCGAAGCGATGATCGCCGCGCTCCCGCACGTGATCACCGCCCGCGCGAACTACCTGGGCGAGCAGGGCCTGGAGCAGTGGGAGCCCGGGTGTGGCCTGCAGTACCTGGTGGTCTGGATCGAAGAGGCCGCCTCGCTGCTGCGCGATGACCCGGACTACATCGTCGACCTGGTCCAGACCGCCCGCTCCGCCGGTATCTCGCTGATCCTGAGCCTGCAGCGCGCGGCCTACGACCAGATGCCCGTCAGCGTGCGTTCCCAGCTGGGTCTCGGCTGGTGCTTCGGCGTGAAGAAGAAGGTCGACGCCGAGTTCTGCCTGTCCGAAGACACCGTCGACGCCGGCGCCGACCCCGGCCAGTGGCAGAACAAGAAGCCCGGCTGCTTCTACCTCGAGGCCCCCGGCGTCGAGGACGACCGGTTCACCACCCCGGGCCGGACCTTTGCGGTTAAGGACGCCGCCGAGCTGGTCGCCGCGGTCGACGCCGCCGGCGGCCCGGCCCCGGAGTGCGCGTTCACCGTCAAGGCGGCCGGCGCCGCGTACCGCCGCGGCCTGGGCCCGATGACCACCACCGCACCCCAGTCCCAGTCCGCCCCGGTGCCCAGCACGCCCCAGAACGCGGCCTCAGCGCCCGCTCAGGGCGTCGACAACGCCGCGGCGACGCAAACCCCCACCGACGACTACAGCGACGCTGAGGAGGCTCCCGTGGACGGCGAAAAGGTGCCGAGCAACCACGAGCCCGACCTGGACCACATCGACGCCGACGCCGAGCTCAACGAGGAGGACCCGGAGCTGGCGTTCGACTTCCCTAAGCCGCCGATCAGCCTCGCCCAGGCGGAGCGGCTGCTCACGGACGTGCTCATCGAGCTGCGCAACGCCGGCGCGCGCACCGTCGGCCCGCGCGACATCCCGAAGTCCTTCATGGACAAGGTCCGCTCGCGTCCCTGGGTCTCCGCCACGATGGGCCGCATGGCCGACCACGGGCAGTTGATCGAAACCGCCGAGCAGGGCCGCTACGAGTTCCCGCCGGCCACCGACAAGGCCGCCTGAACAACCACCGAGAGTGACTTCAGGCTCGGGCTGCTGACAGCTGACACCGCGCACGCTGTCAGCAGCCCGGAGAGGCCCTCTACGCGTGCGCGCGCGGGGCGCCCAGTCTGACACCCCCCTTTGACAGCCCTGACACCGGCCCTTTCCACGGCCCGTCGAGTCGCTGACAGCTACGCAAAGTAGCGAAATTTGAGCTTGCTTCGGCGGTGGTGCTGCCACCAGACCGCCACCGCCGGAGCACCCAATCCGCCCAACCGAAGAAGGCAGCCATGTCCGATCTGCTCGCCCACGCGGGGATCGACTCCCACCGCCTGATCGCCGCCGCGCACGAGGTCGCCCACGCCATCGGCTTCGCCGCCGCCGGCGTGGCGGTCACCGAAATCGAGGTCTACGGCCACGGCGAGAACGCGGCCGGCCACGTCTTCGTCCCCGGCGGCATCGACGTGACGAACCTGCGCGGCTTCGCCGTCGCCCACTTCGCCGGCCGCGCCGCAGACCTCCGCTGGTGCGACGAACACCAGCTCCCCCCGGCTCCGGAACGCACGTGCGCCACCGACATGGCGATGGTCCGCGAGTTCATTCGCGACGCCGGCCGGGAGACCAAAGCGCACGGCGAGAAGAAGTTCTCGCCCGGCTTGGCCTCGCTGCGCAGCGAGGCCACCCGCTTCGTCCGTGCCCACTGGTCGACCGTCGCCCGCCTGGCCCCGCGCCTCGCCCGGACCGGGTCCCTCAACCCCGATCGCATCCCCCTGGCCATCTTCCCCTGACCTGCAAAGGAACCCGTTCGTTCGCTGCTTGAGCCGGAAGGAACCGAACTAGATGCATTCGGAATTCACCGCATTCGTCGCGTGGCCCCCGCGCGATCGCCATCGCCTGATGCTGGCCGCTCACGAACTCGGTCACGTGGTCGCGTGGCAGCACGCCGGCTTCGCTGTTGCCGAGATCAAGCTCCATCCCGGGAACGTTGGTGGCGAGGTCAGCCTGAGCAAGAGCTCACGCACCAACCTGCGCACGATTGAGCAGCGACGCGGCTACCTGGTCGGTCTCCTCGCCGGTACCGAAGCCGGCGCCCGATGGTGCGAACTCGCCGGCGAATTCCGCGGCGACCATGCCAGCGGCTGCGCCTGGGACCACAGGGCATTCATGCGCAACCAGCGGCACTTCGGCCTGACCCACATTCCCAAAAGCGAGTTCCGTCGCGAAGCCCGCGCCATCATCCGCGCCCACTGGCGCCAGATCTTCCGCCTCGCACCCACATTGGCCCACCGCGGCCTGATTGCGGTGTAGCAGCGCTGCCCGTCCCTCTCCTAAGTCCCGAAAGGACATCAACCCGATGTGGCAAACCCTCACCTTCCCGCTCAGGGCCTTCGGCCGGATGCTGGCCGCGCTGTTCCCGCCGGCCGCGATCGCCACCGCGGTCTGGCTGGTCACCGGCTTCAGCAGCCTCACGTTCGTCATCACCGCCGCCGTCTGCGTGATCTGGGCGTCGGTCGCCCTCTACATCTGGCGCGCCCAGCTCGACGGCGCCGTACGGCGGATGCACCGCGGCCTCACCAAGCGAGGCGAGCGCTGGTGACCCACGACCTCGACACCCCCGCCGCGGTGCTGGACACCGCCACCGTCACCGACCTGATCGGGCAAGCGCACACCGAAGTCCTTGAGGAAGGCCGCCGCGCCGACACCAAGGCCGGCCACCTCCTGTCCAGTTTCGGCCTGCTCGCCGGCGCCGTCGCGTTCGTCGCCCAGCTGCCCGGCCTGCCCACCGCGGCCACCATCACCCTCTGGATCAGTGCCGCACCGATCGCCACCGCGTTCGTCCGGCTGCTGCTGGCCGTGCGACCGCGCACCACCGGCGCCCCCTACACCCGGTACGCGGTGATGACCCCGGCCGCGATCGTCCGCGAATTCGGCCACCACTCCCCCGCCGAGTACCGCGCGGCCCGCCTGACCCTCCAGTCCGGAGCCGCTGCCCGCAAGTACAACGCGATCCGCCAGGCCGTCGGTCTGGTCCTGCTCGGCGTGGCCGGCCTGCCGATCGCTGGCGTTCTCAACCTGCTCTGCCGCTGAATCCCGGACGGCCCGCTTGCACCAGGGACGTGACAAACCGCAGAAAGAAGCCATTTCATGAGTCTGATCGGATCGCTCGCCGCCAAGATCGCCGCCCGCTTCGACGACCGCACCCCGGTCTACTACGCCGCCGACGTCGTCCTGTTCACCCGCAGCGAGAACCTCTCCTACGTGCTGCTCATCGAGCGCGCCTGGAACCCGCACAAGGGCAAGCTCGCGCTCCCCGGCGGCCACGTCGACCCCGACGAAACCTCGCACGAGGCCGCGCGCCGGGAAGGCACCGAGGAAACCGGCGTCGACCTCGCCGGCGTCGACCTGTCGCTGGTCGGCATCTACGACCAGCCCGACCGCGACGCCCGCGGCCGCTACGTCACCGTCGCCTACACCGCTTTCCTGCCGGGCATGCCCACCGCGACCGCCGGCGACGACGCCGCCGCGGCCGCCTGGGTGCCGCTGCGCGCGGCCTACGGGCAAGCCATGCGCGCCCGGATGGCTTTCGACCACGAGCGGATCTTGTTCGACGCCGCCCGGATGCATCCCGAGCTGAGCCACTGGCCGCACACCTGAACCACCGCTCCCCGGCGTCCGCCCCCGCCCCCCCCGTCCCTGCTCGCACCGTCCGCAAGAGAGGAACCGTCATGACCGCGCCCAGCAACACCCGCACCGCAGCCGCCGACATCGCCGACCGCACCGGCTTCGCCTCCGTCGAGCTGCACGACGAAACCGGCCAGTGGAGCGTGTGGATCTCCCCTGATCAGTGGTGGGGCTTCGTCGACGCCACCGTGCTCGACGAACTGGCCAGCCACGCCGACGTCTACGGCGTCACCGTCACCCGCCGCCACGACGGCCAGCCCTGGATCCCCAGCCCGGACGCCCCGCCGGCCGACGTCCTCGCCGACGCCGACCCTCGGCTGCAGCTCGCCACCGCGACCATGGATCCCGACTTGCCCGACGGCGCCGTCGGGATCCGGCTGTCCACCAACCTCCCCGCGACCAGCGTCGCCGACGCACTGCTGCGCTGGCTGGACGAGTTCGACCTGCGCGACGCCGTCTTCGGCACCCACCCCGACGCACACGGCTTCGTCCGGCTCATCGTTCGCGGCACCGACCCGGACGGCACCCCGGTCGTCGTCGTGGGCCCGTTCCACCGCCGCGCCGCGGCCCACGCCGTCCGGATCATCGGTGACGAGATCGACCCCCAGGACGTGCGCGCCCTGCTCACCCACCTGGTCGCCTGCGCCGGCCAGAAGTCCTGCAACCACTGATCCCGAGGGGACGTGACATGACCACCACTGCCGAGTCCGACCGCCGCGAAGGCAACGCCCGCCGCCTCGCCGCCCACCCGCGCACGACGATCCCGCCGGATACCAGCGCGTTGCGGGTGCTGTCGATCGCCCACCGCGACGGCGACCCCGGGCCGCGGATCGGCGACCGCGTCGACGCCGGCCTGGACCCGCTCGTGCCCGCCACCCTCGAGCGAATCGAAGCCGGGCTCACCCGCCACGCCGACGTTCTGTTCGCCCCGAATCGGGGGGACGTGACACCTGTGGACCGGTCGTTCGTGTCCGTCCAGCGCGGCGGCGGCTCGAAGCGCACCGCCTACCTGATGGACCGGCCGCTCAACACCGTGTCCGCGCAGGGCAATCACCACAGCCTGGTCGGCACCCCGGCCGCGCCGGCCGATCGGGCCCTGTTGCTGGCCTACTACAGCAACGGCGGTCCGGCGCGGCGGCTCGACCAGCCGATCGGCACGCTGACCACCCACGACCGCTACGCCCTGGTGGGCGCCGGCCGCCCGGTCGAGCAGTGCACCCTCCGGATGCTCGCGCAGGAGGAGATCCGCGACGCCATGGGCTTCCCGCGCGGCTACCGCCTGACCGGCTCCGACACGGCCGTCAAGCGCGGCTTCGGCAACGCCGTCCCGCCCAACATGGCCGAACTCCTCGGGTGCGCCCTGGTCGAAACCCTCAGCGGCGAACCCCTCGAACCCGCGGCCTGACCATTTCCCTCTAGTCCCAGAGGGACGTGACACGCCGCTGTTCAAAGAACCCCTGGTGGCACACCACCGGGGGTTCTTTCACGTCATCCCTGGTCGCCCGGATCCCGAGCTGTCACACTCCCAAAGAACCGAACTTCCGAACTTCGAGAGGACGTGACATGACGCCACCAGCGAGCGCCGCCGGCGGAGCACCGAAGCCGGCCGCGCGCCGCCCCCGAGCAACGACGGCCAAGGCGCCGCCGGCCGCGGCGCCCGCCCGCCGCGGCCGGCACGGCAGCGAGGACGAACCGAAGCACCGCCAGCTGATGCGCCGCGACATGGGCCTCTGGCCGGACCAGGTCGCCGAGCTGCTGACGCTGAGGGACCAGGTCAACCACGCGAGGACCCAGCGCGACGAACGGATCACCGACGCCACCCTCGTCCGGGTCGCGGTCGACCTGCTCGGCGAGTTCCGCGAGCACCTGGCCGGCAACACTGAAGACGAACTGCGCGACTCCGTCGCCGAGCTGGCGCGCGAGCTCCTCTCGCACCCGACCACCGTGCAGCGCGCCCAGCACGCCGTCGCGACTGCCAAGACGAAACGCTGACCAGTAAACTTCCGAACTTCGGATATTCGCTGGTACTGTAGTTGGCATCACAAGATGAAAGGCCGACCAATGACTGTCCGCAGCATTCTGAACAGCAACGTCAGTGATGGCCGGCGTCAGCAGGGACGCCTCACCGGCCGGAGCACCGTCAGCGAGTTCCCCGAAGGAGAACTTCGACGCGAAGTCGTCTGGGAAGACGGCAACATCCGTTGGCCGCTTGACCGCACGCTCGCGACAGATGATGGGCTGACCCCATGACCGGCACCGTGCCCTCGGCGAGCGCCGCGCTCGCCGAGATCCTGGGACCGGACGGCACGCTCAACCTCGCTTACCGGCTCGCCACCGAGCGCGCTGGCGCGCACCCGGGTCCCGTCGGTCGGGACGCCATCTGGTCCCCGGTCCTGCAGGACCTCCAGACCGCGGTCGGGCTGGTCTCCGGTCTGCTCGCCGGTTACGACCAGCCGCCGGCCGCCGGTGACCACCTCGGCGAGCAGCTTCCCTGCCGCACCTGCGCGGGCCCGACCGCCATGCGCGTCTACGGGCAGCCCTGGCACTACACGTGCTGGCTGCGCGTTGGCGCCCCGGTCACCCCCGCCCCTGACGACAGCACCGACGTTGCCGAGCAACCGGCGACCGGAATTCCGGCCGACGCTCCGGAGCCCGCCACTGCGGCCCCGTCTGACACCGCGATCGACGCCGTCCCGGCGGAGCAGGCTCCGGCGGAGGCTGGAGCGTTTGCGCGGCGCCAGCGCGACCGCGAAGACGACTACGTGCACGACCCGGCCGCCGAGCTCGAAGAGTTCGCCCGCGCCTGCCGCCTGCGCGCGCCAGACGCCACCGACGACGAGTGCGCGGCCGCGCTGGACGCCTGGCACACGCACTTCCACGTGCTCGACGACCGGCCGTTCCGGTTCGCGCGCTCCCCCGGCTACACCGGCGTCCTGCTCTACGAACTGCTGGCCGCCCGGCACGGCCAGATGGTCCAGCCGCTTCCCCTCGAGAACGAGCTGGCTTTGCAGATCACCGGCTCGAACAAGACGACCAGGCTGCTGTCCTACCTCAACCCGGACGTCGTCCCTGCGGTCGGCATGGGTGTTACCGAGCTGGACGTCACCGCGCAGTTCCTCGGCGCCGCCCCGTCGACCGAGTGCGGGGACGGCGAACCCTCCCTGCTCGACGACATCGCCGACGCCTGGCTGGACAAGCTGTGGGTCTCCCCCGGCTACATCGAGCTCGGCGCCGCGCCCGACCTCTCCCCGCTCTCGACCCACGCCCAGCTCGGCTACGCCGGCCTGGACACCGGCAGCTGGCTGCCCACCCCGCACGCGAAGTACCTCGCCAAGGACAACGGCGTCCCGCTGACCATCGCCCGCGCGCTGGTCTGGCCCTGGGGCGACAAGGCGAAGAACCGGCCTAACCGCTACGGCCGGCGCCTCGCCGTCTGGGCCAAGAACGTCCGCACCGCCCGCGACGCCCTCACCGCCGCCGAGCGCGCCGGAACCCCGGGCGCAGGCCTCGCGCTCAAGGTCCTCAAAAGCGTGTACGCCACCTTCCTGGGCGGGATGCTGCGCAGCGAAGAGCACAACGACAAGGGCACCGTGCGCCCGGACTGGCACGACATGCTCGTCAGCTCCGCCGCGGTCAACCAGCTGCGCGCGCTCGACAAGCTCACCGGGGACGTGACACCGATGGGCGCTATGAAGGACTCCGTCTGGTTCTTGTCCGACACCCCGGACGCGCCTCTCCGCCCGGCCGGGCTGCAGTACGCCGACCAGCCCGGCGACCACCAGGACAAGCCCGGCAAGTGGCACTTGAACCGGTTCGGACCGGTCACCGACGCCCTGGTCACCCAGCACGCCGCCGGCCGCGTCGGGCTGGTCCGCAACGCCATCATCGCCACCGACAAAGCCCGGAAGGCCGAAGTCCAGTGACCTACTTCGCCAGCGTCGTCCAGCACATCGCCCAGGGCGCCCGCGTCGGCCACGCCCAGGCCGCCATCCGCACCGTGCACGGCAAGCACGCCTCGCGCTGGCTCGCCGCCCAGGCCGGCATCAGCCCGCGCACCGCGCGTCGCTGGCTCTCCAGCACGTCGCCGAACTCCCGTGCCCGCGCGATCCTCGAAGCCGCGGCCGCCGCCGCCGGGGCCACCGGCCTGGCCGCCCAACGCCTGCGCACCGCCGAGACCATCGACGTCGGCACCGTCTCCGTCTCTTACGACGGCGAGTCCGAAGGCAGCCGCCGGATCGGCGAGATCGCCGTCGAAGGCGACGTCGCCAACTACCTCAGCACCACCGCGCGCGACCTCGAAGCCCACAACCTCGAAGGCGCGGGCGAGGCGTTCTCGAACGCGATCATGAGCGGCTACGACCCCGGTCTGGAAGACACACTGCAGGTCGAGGAGCTCGAGTTCGTCGACGTCTCCCCCTGACCCAGACCGCCCATCCCGAGCACGACAAAGTCCCGCACTCCCGGAGCGCGCTGATCCGGAACTGCGGGACTTCGCCGTATTTACGGCCGTATACAAAACGGGGCGCGACCGACCGCTCCTCGCCTGGGGACGTGACAGGGCGAAAGCGGCGGAGAGCGGTGATCAGGCAGTCTCGGAGTCCGAAGGCTGGTAGCGAGCATGGTCAGCCACGAGCGTTGCCCACGCGTTGGTGACGACGTCGTTCACCCACAGCTGCCCAACCGCGGCGCTCGAAGTCTTCCCGCCGAGGTGAAAGGCCTGCCGGACGAATTCGCCGAAGACAGGCGTCAGCTGCTCTGGCAGGTCGGTGAAGGCCTCCAGCGTGAAGATCGGGAGCTCGCGGACGTCGGCGACGTTGCCTTCGGCCCCCCGGCTGGCGTGCCACTGCCGGGCCAGCTTGACGCGCTGGATCACGTACATCATCGCGTCGGCCGCCTTCTCCACGGCGTCGGTCTCCCGAAGACGGACGATGTCGTGGTCCACCAACTTGGTGTAAGCGTTCGACGTGTCGCGCAGCCACTGCCACAGGTCGTCGTACACGAGGTTCAACAGGTCCGCGAGCCGCTGGCTCGCGGGTGAGGCGAGCGGATCGGTGTCGTAGGGCAACGTGATCCCTTCTTGCGCAGAGAGTGGTTGGCCGCTTCCAGTGTGCGGGGGTTTCGGCGGGTGCGGTTCTGGTGATCGGCCGCGCGGCACACCTATCGACGTCCTGCGCGACCCGGGACGTGACCTAAGCCTGTTCAGAAGGCTTCTCGCGCGGATTCGTGTGTTTACGGCCGTATACAAACGCCGGGATGCGTGGCGAACTGACCGGGCGCTCCCGTGACCTGGCATCCTGTGCTGCATCCGAAGTAGCCGCGCGGCACGCGCGGTGAAGCGCACGGAAGGAAATGGCTGATGTCGCCACGCGTCCATTTGATCTTGTCCCAGAAAGGCGGCGTTGGGAAAACCACGCTCGCCGTCAACCTGGCCGCCGTCGTTGCCCAGACCCTCGGGTCCGACCCGGCCGAACCGACCGTGCTGGTCGCCAGCATCGACCCGCAGGCCTCGGCTGTCTGGTGGGCGAAACGAACCAACCTCGACACGCTGCCGTTCGACTTCGAGCAGATGGACGACGACGTCGACGAGGTGGCGAAGCTCAACACCCGTGACGAGTACGAACACATCTTCGTGGACGCCCCCGGCTCGCTGGCCCGGCCGGCGATCCTGGCCCGCGCGATGGACGCCGCGACCGACGTTGTCGTCCCGATGAACCTCGAACCCCTTGCCTACGCGCCCACCGAGACCACCGTGCTGGATCTGGTCAAGCCGCGGAACCTCCCCTACCGCGTCGTCCGCAACATCTGGGATCGCCGGGACGGCCGTTCCGAACTCGACGCCACCACGAACTGGCTCGACGACCGGAAGCTGCTCTACACCAACACGGTGGTCCGTCGGTTCAAGATGCACTCCACCGCCAGCGCCGAAGGCCGCGTGTGCACCCAGTACCCGCCCGGCCGCACCGCCGCGGAAGCCACCAACGACTTCCTGCACCTCGCCCTGGAGCTCGGCTACGGCGGGAAGGTCGGCTGATGGCTCGCCAAGCTCGCCGTACCGTCGAAGGCTCGACGCTGCCCCAGGACGGTCTGAAGGAAGTCCCGGTCAACGCGCTGGCTCACAACCCCCGCAACCCGCGCGACGACTACGACGACGTCGTCGAGCTCGCGGCCTCCATCAAGGCGGCCGGTCTCCTGACGCCCCTGGCCGTCACCCGTTACGAGCTGTTCCTCACGCACTTCCCCGAGTACGAGCACGAGATCGCCGGCCACGACTGGGTCGTGCTCAACGGCAACCGGCGCCTGGCCGCGATCCGGTCGCTCGAGCTGGCCAAGGTGCCGGTCACGGTCGCCGACCACCTGGGCCGCGACGGCATGTTCGACGAAGCCGTGCTGATCGACAACATCCACAACGAGCGGCTCCCCGTGATGCGCGAGGCCATGGCCCTCAAGCAGCTGGTCGAACGGCACGGCACCCAGGCCGCCGTCGCCGAGCGGCTCGGCAAGTCCCGCGCCTACGTGAGCCAGCGCGTCGGCCTGCTCCGCCTGGCCGACGACCTGCAGACCGAAGTGCGCGCGGGCAGCCTCGCGTTCGAAGACGCGCGCACCCTCAGCGCGCTGCCGGAGGAAGAGCAGCCGGTCCAGCGGCAGCGCCTGCGTGAACTCGGCGAGAGCGTCGGCGACGTCGACACCGCCCGGCGCATGCTCGCGGACGAGAAGCGGGAGAAGCGCGAGCCCACCCCGGCCGTGGGGAAGCCCGCGGCCGCTGCCGAGGAGAAGCCCGCTCAACGCGGCCGGCCCCGGGCCAAGACGCTCCGGATCGGCACACCCGAAGAGCTGGCCGTCGAACTCCGGGAAGCGCTCAGCCCGCACGACCTCACCACCCTGGTCGAGCTGCTCATCGACACGACCAGCTGACCGTGTTTACGGCCGTATACACGGCCGGCCAACCGCAACGGGGCGCCGACAACCAGGTCGGCGCCCCGTTCGCGTGTCCGGCGTGCCTGGTCGCGGGGCGCCGTCGAGCGCGAACGTGGCCCACGCCGAGGGGGAGGGACGCGGGCCACGCGACGTGAAGTGTGCCGGATCTGCACTGGATGTGCAGTGGTTGTGCAGTGGTTGTGCCTTGACGAACGGGGGTGCTCGTAGCCCCGGGCTTGACGGTGGACCACCGCGAATGCAAGGGGACGTGACACGACTCATGATCGAACAGAAGTTCGACTGTGAGGTAGAGTTCGGCCCGGCGGTGCTGGCTCGCAGGGGAAGTGCGAGCCAGCACCACCCACCGCTCTACCTGCACAGACACCCGGCCGCGAGCCGAGAAAGGAAGACGGCCATGACCAACTCGACGACGTCGCCGCCGACCGCGCAGGACGCGGCTGAGCAGATCTTCACCGCGGCTGCCGAGCTGGGCATCAGCCGGCAGGAAGCCATCCTGGTGACGAAAGCCGTGAACGCCGTCCGGATCGGGAAGCCCACCGACGTGCCCCTGACCGACACCGCCCAGCACCGGCGCCGCCAGCTCGCCCACATCACCGGCACCCTGCTCTACGACCCCGCGCTGAACCCGGCAGAGGTCGTCGCCGCGGTGGCCGGCGTCGGCCACGCCGCCACCGCGTAGCCGCCGGACAGGCGAGCGCGATGGACACCCCGTACACCCGCTGGGACGGCGACAACCTGCACGGCCGGTCGAAGATCCTCACCCCGGTCTGGGTCCGCTTGGACGCGATCTTCGTGCGGATCAAGGGCGCCCCCGAGCACGCGGTGGACGGCGGGCTCGACTTCACCGGCGAAGTGCCCGGCCTGCTCCACGGCTGGTGGCCGACCCACCGCGGCCACTGGCTTGGCGTCGTCGACTACGAGATCCCGTTCGCTGATGGCCGGCCCCGCACGATCCGCGCCGTCGACCAGCTGGTGCCGCTCTACGTCCTGCGACCTCGCGGCGAACCGGACGAGACCGGCGGCGCCCCGAGCGACACGGATATCCCGAAGTCCGGTTGACCTGCGCAAACCGGCGTTACCGTGGACGCATGGTGATCTCGGCGAGGGGAGCCGCCAGGCCTGCGATCGGCGGGCGGCGGCTGGAATGGCTGGCCGTCATCGCCGCCGGCGCGCTCGCGCTGCTGCTGTGGCAGCTGCTCGACAGCGCTTGGCCGTGGCTGCTCGCGCTCGGCGTGCTGCTGCTGGCCGCTCTGGTCGGCGTGCGGCGCCCGGGCGCGCTGGCCGTCGGCCTGGCGGCGGCGGACGCGTGGTGGCTGCTCTCGGTGCCCTGGTGGGGCTGGTCCTTGGTGGCCGGCGTAGCGCTGGTCGCCGTCGCCCTGTGGTGGGCGGCGACGCTCTACCGCGCCCGGCCGGTCCCGAAGGTCGCTACGAGCGGCTTGCCCGCTCTCCGGTCCGCTCAGCCGCTCGCGCGCGTGCCCGTCGCGGGGCCGGCGGAGCAGACCACGCCGATTCCCCGGATCTCGTCTCGCCCGGGCCTGCCCGGGTGGCGCGGACGTCCGGTTCGCCGCTGGCATGCGATCGCCGTCGGCGCGGCTGGCGTGCTGGTGCTGGCGGCGGGGGTCGTCGGGCAGCAGCTGGCGGCCGCGGACCTCGCTGGCCGCCGCCAGGCGGAGCTGGACCAGGCGCATCAAGAGGCGTTCAGCCGGATCATGCCGCACAGCAGCGGCTCGTTCGTCCAAGCGATGATCAAGTCCATCGCAGAGCGCCAGTCGTCGATCGCGTGCGGGATCCTCACTCCGCCGGCCGGGCGGGACTTCGCCGCCGCGCACGGGGCCGACACGTGCGAGCACGCCGTGGACGCGTTGTCTCGGCAGGTGCCCAACTGGGTTGCGTACGAGAACGCGGCGCTGCTGCCGCTGCCGGGTTCGGCCACCGAGTACGGCCCGGGCGGGAAGTGGCTCCGGGTGGACGCGTGCGCGCTCGCGATCGACCCACCGAGCGCGGGGCCGGCCTCGCTGGGGATCTTCCAGCTCGAACTCGCCGCGGGTGGCGGCGGCGGCTACCAGGCCGCCGGCTTCACGAAGTGCCTGTAGCCACGAAGCCCCGCCCCTCGCGTATAACGAGTTATCCGGGAAGCGAGCTATACCGAACTATGAGTCGAGCGATCCAGGGAGTGGGCATTCACTCGAATGGAGCAACCTGTTATCGGATTGTTATCTGAAAATTGCCTTTTGGCTCTACGGGATCAACAGGGCTCTGAGCTGCGAGAACAGAGCTTAACGCGAAAATAATTACACATTTCTTCACGTCTTCAGGGCGAGTGATCCAGGTCACTTGAACCATGGAGCGAGAGTGGCGAGTGTGACAAAAAACGGTAGTGGACGGATCGGTCGACAACAGTTGTCAGCTCTCTGACCTGCTGAGACCCTGTCAAGGGTAGTGACGCAACAGTTCTTGTACCTGATGTTGATTTCCTATCCTGCCCCATTTAAAAATGACTCTTCATTGTCTACAGTGACCGCATCGGCCCATTTGGCAAACGAAACAGTGGGTTGCGGTAGGCGTCGCGTCGTGTGACTAACCAACTACAACTCGCCAAGTCTGTGATCTGAGACCGAACCCGTAACACCCGCTGCCTGTCCTGCGACGTCCAGTCGGCAAACCCGGCGCATAAGGAAGGGGCCCTCCCCAGGGTGATGGCCTGGTCGGGGCCCCGTTGCTCACCGCTTGTTCAGCAGAGTGAGCACCTTGTCGGCGATGTCGGCCAGGTTAACGGCCAGCAGCACCATAGGAGTGGTGTTCGCGGGCCACTGGACTTCCCCCTTCTTGGGGAGCCAGTGCTCCGCGTTCACCGCCGGCGGCGTCGGCGGCTTGCGCCGCATGTGTCGCCGGACCCACGCCTTCACTTTCGTGATCACTAACTCTCCTTCAGCAGCTGCTCATCTGCGTGCCGGGCGGATGCCAGGCATCCGAGCAGCGATGTGCAGGAAGGAGGTAGGTCCACTTCGTGAAGCGTGGAGCCGAGCAGAAAAGCGTGCTCGACAGAGGGCAACAGTACGGCGACCGCGCCCGGCGCGGAAATTATTCAGCTTGTAACCTGCGTCACAGTAACAGCACTCAACCCCCGTCGATGTGGGCGTTTTCGCAGGTCAGAGGGCCATACTTTGCCCGTTTTCTGTCCGAGATAAAGCACGGATCGTGAGGCTTGCATCACGTGTTTTGCGACGCCAATTGACTGTGTGTGTAATCCAGAACGCTTGTACTGGGGTTGACTACCTTCTGTAACAACCTATTTAACAAAGCGTAGCTTTCCATTCTTTCTACCGGCAAGTGCCGGCGGATTGGCCGCCCCTAGGGACGTGACAACCCACTGTTCGGACCGGGGCATCGCCTTCGGCGTGCCCGCTGCTAGCCGGAGCTGCAGCGTGCGCGGATGCCCTCGGAGAACGCCTTCCTCGCGTTGTTCGCGATGTCGAGGTAGCCGAGCGTGTCCCTCCGTGACTCTTCGAAGCGGGGCGCCCCCGTTGCAGAGCCGTGCCGGCGCCCGGAGCCGCGGTGCGGAGCTCGGTGTGTGGGGGACGTGACGGGTGAGCGCGCCGCGGGCGGTCGGCTGCGCGGCGCCGTGCAGCCGACCAGTCAGCACCCCGGGTGCCAACGGGACGTTCGTGGACGTCCCGGGACTTTTGGGGACGTTTATGGTGCCCTGGTGCTCCGGTCCGGCGGGGCCGTCGCCGGAGCTGCGGTTTCCTCGAGACGGGGCGCTGCTCGGCGCCGAGCAGCGCTCCGTCGTGCCGCACTCGGGCGCCGGCCTGGTGATGGCGTGTTCGGGCACGGGCGGCGCCATCGGCGTGCTGGGCGTAAGGACGTGGCTGCTCGGCGGAGCCGGAGCTGGCTGTCGGCGTGGTGCCGGGTGCTGGCGGCGTGCCCGTGGTTCCTCGAGGCGTGGGTCGCGGTGTTCGCCAGCCTGTCGGAGAACGTCGCCGCGGTGGTCGTCGTGCTCGCGTTGGTCGTCTTGATGCCGAATGGCGTCAAGACGCTGTTCTTGGGTGTGATGCCGCGGCCCAGCTCGGCGGACGCCGGAGCCGCGCCCGGACCCGCGCGGCTCCGCCAGCACGTCGTCGAGGGACGTCGCCGCGGTGGTCGTGCTCGCGTTGGTCGTCGTGATGTCGAACGGCGTCAAGACGGTTTTCTTGGGCGTGATGGCGGGGTCCGTCGTGCTGGGCCTGGGCGGCGTCGGCGTGCGACTGCAGGTCGGCGGCCGCACCGCTTGGATGCCGGAGCCGCGCTGGCTCGGCGGTGCCGGGTGGGTGCCGGCGGCGGAGCCGCTGGCCCGGGCGGTGGTGGGCGGGACGTCTGGTGGACGTCCTGGGGACGTTTCGGGACGTTGTGGGTTTGTGGGCTGGGGTTTGTCACGTTCCTGTGGTCGGTGGGCGAGGCCTTTGGCGGTGTCGACCCGAGGTGCCGGCGGTGTGCGTGCGCCGCGGGATGCCGGCGGCACGTCGGGGGCTGCAGGGCCTGGTCGACGTCGCGCGGTCCGGATGGGTGTCAGTGTGCTCGCGGGCGGGCGGCGGCGGAGCCGGCGCCTTCTGGCTGCCCCCGGGCGTCGGTGGGCGCTGGTGGGCGCCGGACGTCGCTGGTGGCGTCGGTGACCCCGGGTGTCGTCGCCCGGGGTCGGGGTGCTGGCGGTTGCTCGGTCTGCCGGGTGGGGGACGTGACGGTTGGCTGGTGGGCGGGACGTCCTGTGGGACGTCCTGTGGGACGTCCTGTGGGACGTCCTGTGGGACGTCCTGTGGGACGTTTCGGGACGTTTCGGGACGTTCTGGGGTGGTGTGGGTGTGGGCTGGGGTTTGTCACGTCCCTCGGGTGCTGGCGGCGGAGCTGCGGCTTGGGCGTGCTCGCCACGGTGTTGTTCCCCGGGTGACAGGCGGGCGTCGCGGGTTGGCTCGGCGGAGCCGTGGGTGTGGTCGACGTCGACCCGGGGGTGGCGAGTCTCGAGGGTGTGCGCCGGCGGCGGAGCCGCGCTGGCTGGCTCGGTGGGGTGGGGGGCGCACTGGGGGGCGCACTGTCGGCGGGCGGGTGTGCCCGGGTCGTCTCGGACGTCCTGTGGACGTTGTGGGACGTTTCGGGACGTTTCGGGACGTTCTGGCGGTGCGTAGGTGTGTGAGCTGGGGTTTGTCACGTCACTGGTGGTCGTCGGGCGGGGCCTTGGTGGTGGCGCCGCGCGTCGCGGGTGGCTGCTCGGCGGTGTGCGTCGCGCTGCGGGATGCGGGCGGCACGTCGGGGGCTGCAGGGGAGGTGATGTTGCGGTGCCCAGCTCGGTGTCGTGCTTGGCGGGCTGCTGCGGCGGCGCTGCTGCTGCTGGGCCGCAGGGCGGGTTGCTCGGTGAGGGCCTGGTCGACGTCGTGCGGCGGAGCCGCGGTGTGTGGCTCGGGTGGGGGGACGTGACGGAGCGGGTGCTGCCGGCGGCGGAGCCGCGTGGCGCAGCTCGGCGGAGCCGTGGGTGTGGTCGACGTCGACCCGGGGTGCTGGGTGGCGGCGCGGGGGACGTGACGTTCGGCGGTGCCGGCCCCCGGGGGCGCTGGCGGAGCCGCGGCGCCGGCCCGGGGTGGGCGACGTCGGCGGTGTCGGGTGTCGTGTGGTGGGGGGACGTGACGGTGTGCTGGTCAGGGTGGGTGTGTTCGGGGGGTGGCGGAGCCGCGAGGGTGGTGCCGGCGCCCGGGGGCTTCGGCTGGCGAGGGACGTGACAAGTGCCAGGTGAGCGGGCGGGGGTGGTTCCTGCGTGCTGGGCGGAGCCCCGGTTCTCCGGCGGAGCCGGGGTGTCGGCGCGCCTTCGGCGGGGTGGGGGGAGCGGCCGCGGTGGGACGGCGCCGGAGGCGCCCTGAGGTGGCTGCTGGGTGCGCCGGCACCCGGGGGAGTGGTGGTAGCACCGGCGGAGCCGGGGCGGGTTCAGGTGGGGTTCTGGGGAGGGGTTCTACCTGCTTTGACGTGCGTAAACAGCGAACTCGGTACCTCGGGTGTTCGGAACCCGGGAGGTGCGTACTTCGGGACTTCGGGAGCGCGTAGCGCGTTCGGAGGGGGCGCGTAGCGCCTGATGCCTGTTGGGTATCACCGCGCGGAGCGCGGGAGAAAAGCCTTGCGTAGCAAGGGTTCCTTTTTGGACGAATAGAAATCCCTTGCGTAGCAAGGATTTTTATTGTCTGTCTTTTGTGGACTGTCTAAAGTGGGCGATGTGATGAACCGGATTCCGTTGCGTAGCAACGGTTTCCGGTGGACTAGACCACCGGACGCCGCGCGGAGCGCGGGCGTTGGGCAAGC